>CAWCFE010000001.1:0-17106 GCA_963794735.1 Vulcanimicrobiota bacterium
ACGCAGTCGGGGCGAAAGCTCGTCGATCTCGTCGGCGTCTTGATGGTGGGTGCGCCCGAGCGCGCCGGCATCGCCGGCACGCTGCGCTCGGCGCGCGAACACGATCTTCCGCTCGACGTCTTCGAAGCCGACCAGATCGCGCGGCGTTTTCCCGGCACGTGCCCGCGTCCCGGCGAGATCGGCCTCTTGGAACGCGACGCCGGCATGCTCTTTCCCGAAGCGGCCGTCGAAGCTCACCTCGATCTCGCACGCTCGCATGGCGCAACGCTGCTGTTCGAGCGCCGCGTCGTATCGTGGACGAACGCCGGCGGCACGTACCGCGTCGCTCTCGAAGACGGCGAAACGATCGAAGCGAACCGGCTCGTGCTCTGCCCGGGGATGTGGGCGCCGGGCGTGCTCGCCGGGCTCGATCTGCCGCTGCGCGTGCAGCGCAACGTTCAGCTCTGGTTCGAGCCGGCGACCGCGCAATACGATCTCGGGCTCTTCCCCGCGTTCTTCGTCGAACGCTTGGAACTGCCGGCCCCGCTCTACGGCTTTCCGGCCATCGGCGGCCGGCTCAAGGCGGCCCTGCACGGCTTCGGCGATCTCGTCAACGCAGAGCGCCCCGATCGCCGAATTCGGGATACCGACGTAACCGTGGTTCGCGACGCGCTCGAGGAGTGGGCACCGGGAGCGGCGGGGAGGTACGCGCGAGGCCGCGTCTGCATGTATACGCTCACGCCCGACTCGAACTTCATCGTCGACCGGGTTCCGGGCGATCCCGGCGTTGCAATCGCCTGCGGGTTCTCCGGTCACGGCTTCAAGTTCTGTCCCGTCGTCGGCGAAATTCTCGCCGACCTCGCGCTCGAAGGCGGGACGGATTTCGAGATCGGCTTCTTACGAATGGACCGCTTCACAGGCTCCCCGGCGTAGCCGCATTCGGGTTCTTCATCGGCAGGCCGAACTTCACGGTCAGCCATACCGAGCGGAACGGCAGCCCGTACTGCTCCGAGCTCTGCTGGAATGCATTCGTATCGGTGCCGTACTGGTTCTCGGGCTGGAACGTTCCGTACCCGATGTAGCCGTACTGCTGCGCCGCGTTATTGAAGATGTTATAGACGCCCAGATTCACGGTCACGCTGCCGGTGGTCTGCGAGAGACTGCCGTTGGCGAACCAGAAGGCGCCGCGGTGAAAGGTGTTATTTCCGCCCACGTAGTTCTCGGTAAGGTTGGCCGCGAAGCCGCTGCGCTCGGACAGCGCGAGGCCGACCGTTCCTTGGCGCAGCGGCACGCCGGCGATCTGGCCGCCGTCGAGCAGGGTCGGGTTCTCCTGGAGGATGTCTTGCGCGATGCCGAGATACGAGGCCGACTGGATCACGTAGTTGGCGTTCATCGCGAGCGCGCGGGTAATGCCCAGCGTGCCGGTGAGATTGATGCCGCGATATCGCGCGCCCGCGGCGTTATACGTGGTGGAGAATCCGAGATCGGCGACCGTCGGCTTTCCGCCGCAGACTTGAGCGATGCGCGCGAGATACTGGTCGACGAGGTGCTGCGGCACCGTGTATTGGTGAACGCTCGAGATTGGCACGTTGCCGGCGAGCAGCGCTTGGCTCTCCCACGTTTGGTACACGTCGCCCTGCAGCGTCGTCTGCGGCGTGAAGCGATGCCCGTAGGCGAGCTCCAAATCGCTGGCCTTCTCGGGAACGAGGTTGGGATCGTTCACGCTCGCGATGGGGTTCAGATTGCCCGCGCCGCAGACGGGATTCAAGCTCGACGGCGCGCCGTAGTTGACGACCGGCGACTCCTGGATGAGCCCCGGCGCCGGCTCGCTGATCGCCTTGCCGCCGGTGAGGCGCACGACGTCGGCCGAGTCGGGACGGTAGACCGCCGTGATGCGCGGATCGAAGTTCGTCGAGGCGGTGTTCACCGAGCGCTGCACCCACAGGTTGGCAAAGCCCGAGAACTTCAGGCTGGGCGTCCAGACGTCTTTAACGAAGTAGCTGATGTCGGAGAGCGCGAGCTGCGGGCCGACCACGAACTCGTTGTACTGGTTTCCAGACGGCGTGTTGAACGGGTAGGTGCCGTTGCTGTTGAACTGGCGCAGGTAGTCGTATCCGAAATCGAGGTCGTTCTTCGCCCAAGCAAACTCGTCGTTCACTTGGTAGCCGCGCGTGTTGTAGAGATAGAGATAGTACGGACCGCCCTGCCATCCCGGGCCCTTTTGCTCGTTGTAATTGTACTGGTCTTGGTAGTAGTCGACCGAGAGCGTCGACATGCCGATGCCCTGGTCGAGCCGCGCGTGATAATCCTGGTTGCCCAACGTACGCCAGCGCCCGGGGCCGCCCCCGAACGGCCCGAACAGGTTGTTCGCGTACTGGACGGCGTTCATGCAGGCGTAGCCGAAGGGCGTATTATTCAAAACCACGAGCGAGTTCTTGCAGACGTAGGTCTTGCCGTTGTTGAGCTTCGTGCGGTCGACGCCGTGCGGCAGGCTCGCGATCTGCTGCTGGGCGTTGTAGAGAACGTACGGGAACGTTTGGTAGTCGTTGTCGCCTTCGCCGGTGCTGTTCGACCAATCGTCGGCGGCATAACTCGACAAGAGCAGCGAGGTTTTGGGGCCGAAGTCGTAGGTGAGCTTCCCGACGAAGTTGTACTGCGAGTACTGTCCCGAGACATTGTAGTAGTTCGCTTGATTCGTGGCGTTCGCGGTCGTCAGATCGGCGGGCTGCGCGAAGTTACCGATCGGCTGGTGCGCCGGTACGGCGCTGCCCTGCAGCAGCGCGGTCTGTAGCCGGTACCCCGGCTCGAAGTTGCCGTTGGTCCCCTGCACGCCCCAGGCGAACGCGTAGCCGAGGTTCTTGACCGTTCCCGTCGCCAACAGGCCGGTCATGTACTTGGCGTACGATCCCGCGCCTTGGGTGAATGAAATCTGGTTCTCGCGCGTGGGATTGATCGTCTGCAGATCGACCGCTCCCGCAATCGTCGTGGCGCCGTAGACGCCCGTGGCACCCGAGCCGAAGATGACGTCGGCGCCGGAGAGCCCCCAGAACGGCGAAACGTTATAGTTGTATCCGAGGCCGAAGGCACCGATCGGGCCGATCGGGTGGCCGTCGAGCAGCGTTGCGGTCTCCGTCGCGTTGAAGCCGCGTACCGAGAGCGTCATGTCGTCGCCGACCGACGAGCTCGTTGCGGTCACCACGCCCGGAACGGTCGTGAGGACGTCGCCCAGGCGCTGGAAGTTCTGATCGGTCAGCTGGCTGGTGTCGACGTGCGTGTTGATCGTCGTCGAAACTTGCAAGGCGTTGTTTTTCGCGACGACGACCTGCGCGATCTGTCTGATCCCTTGCGTCTGCCGGTTGATCGCGATCTGCGTGTCGGTGCGCGCCTCTCCCGCGGCGATCGCGAGATCTTGCGAGATCGTGGTTTCGTAGCCGTCGGCGCGGATCGTCACGGCGTACGTACCGGGCGGTTCGTCGCGAAATTCGAACACGCCGGAGGCGTCGGTCTTCGCCGTCGCGATCTCCTTCGAGCCTCGGCGCAGCGTCGCCGTCGCGCCGGAGACGGGTAAGCCGCCCTGCACGTCGAGCACGCGCCCCGCAATCGTCGTGCCGCCGGCCGCGGCACCGGCGAGCGGGACGACGGCGAAAGCCGCAACCAATAGCGCTGCGAGCAGGCGTTTCGAAATGCGCTGCAACAACTTCATAGAGCGACGATAACGGCTCCACGTTTATCGATGCCTTATGCACGGATTAACCGACTACATAATGTAGGCATTCATGTTGAGTTCACCACGGGAGAGTACTATGCCGCGGATGCCCAAACTACCGACGCGCCGCTTCGCAGCGGCCGCCGCCGTTGCCGCCATCGCGCTCGCCGCGCCGGGTGCGGCCGCACCGCAGCCCGCGCCGGTCACGGCCGACGCCGTGCGCGCGCGAATCAAACACGTCTTCGTAATTTATCAAGAGAATCACTCGTTCGATAATTACTTCGGAACCTATCCGGGCGCGGACAACTTGGCAACGCCGGAAGCCCAGAGCCACGGCTTTCGGCAATACGATCCGATCGGCAAAACGTGGATCGAGCCGTTCCGCATGACCGATCCCGATATCGAATCGCCCTCGCAAGCGCGGCGCCTCACCTACGACAAGATAAACGGCGGCAAGATGGACGCCTTCGTCTCGGCCCAGGAGAGAGTCTCGCTCAAGAAGTTCGCCGGAAACGAGGCGGCGGCGCGCAGCGTCGGCATCGAGACGATGGGCCACTACGACTGCGATACCATCCCCTATCTCTGGAAGTACGCCCACGCCTTCGCGCTCTTCGATCACGTCTTCTCGGCGATCGCCGGCCCGTCGACGCCCAATAACGTTGCGGTGATCGCGGCGCAGGCCGGCCAGACGCAGTGGGCGCGCGACCCGCAGCAAGCGATCGATCCCAACGATAAGGGCACCGGCGTGCCGCTGGCCAACGACGTCGATCCGGCCTATGGTCCCTACACCGAGCTCGACCGCGTCAAGCAGATACCGCAGCAGTACGCCACCCTGATGCTCTCGCTGGCCGGGAGCGACGACACCCAGGTGACGCAGGATACCGGCGGCGTCGCGCGCGATCTCGGAGCGACCATCGCGAGCGGCCGGCCCGCGATCCCGTGGGGCTGGTATCAAGAAGGCTACGTCTCGCCGACCCAAGTGCTGCCCGGCTACGAGACGCACCACAACGGGCCCCAGTACTTCGGCTACCTGCGCAACAACGACGTGATGTGGCGCAACGTGCACGGCGTCGGGGACCTGCTCGCACAGCTGCAGGCCGGCACGCTGCCCGGCCAGGGCATCTTCTACGTCAAAGGCGGCTCGCAAAACGAGTTCGGCTGGAAACCCGCCAATCCGGATCCATACGTTCAGGCCAACTACCGCGGCGACGACGATCATCCGGGGCCCGGAGACGCCGACCATCAAGTAGGCGAGGCATTCGTCGCGACCTTCGTCAACGCGATCGCTCGCAGCAAATACTGGAACGATTCGGCCATCGTGATCGCGTGGGACGATCCGGGCGGTTTCTACGACCACGTTGCGCCGCCGCACTTTGAGAACTGTCCCGACCAGATGCCGTGCGGCGACGGCCAGCGGCTGCCCTTCATCGTGATTTCGCCCTACGTCCGCGCGGGTGCGGTGGTGCACGATCTGGGCGACACCGCGTCGATCCTGAAGTTCGCCGAAACGGTGCTCGGACTGCCCGCGCTCGCCTCGCTTCCCGACGAAAAACCATACCTGCCCGAAGGCCCGCGCGACGATAATCCGGCGATTACCGGATTGCTCGGTGCTTTCGATCCCGCGCGCCTCGACGGCACGTCCCCGCCGATCCCGGCAGCCGAGGCCGAGATCCCCGACGACGTGGTCAACGCCTTTCCGCCGAAGATGAGCTGCAGCTCGCTCGGCATCACGCCGGTCGCGTTACCCAACGCGCCCTCGACCCCGCCTCCCGGGTTCACGCCGCGCGTCGCCGTGCACCCGGCCGACGACTAGCACTCAACCCTCAAGGAGCCGTTTTGATGCCGATTGCCGCCGCCGCGCCCCCGGTTCGCGTTCCCGTCTTCAGCGGGTTCGACTACATGACGATCGATCAAGCGCGGCACCGCGCGTATGCCGCGCACTCCAAGAGCTCGCGCCTGCTGATCGTCGACACCACCAACGGAACCGTCACGGGCCAAATCGACGTCGGGCCGATGCACGGCGTCGCCGTCGATCCGCCGACCGGCGACGTCTTCACCGGCAACGGGACCGATCAGACGCTCTCGAAGGTGGATCCGGTCGCCATGAAGGTGCTCGCCTCGGTGAACGTGCCCGGCAACGTCGACGGCATCGCCTACGATCCCGGGCGCGGCCGCATCTATGCCGATCAGGACGGCGGCGGGAGCGTCTACGTGATCGACGGCAAGACGATGAAGCTGGTAGCGACGCTGGAGATGCCGGCCGACGATCTCGAATCGATCTCGGTCGATCCGGCGACCGGCACGGTCTATCAAAATCTCGCCAACGGCGGCGGCTTCGCCGTGATCGATCCGGCGACGCTCAAGGTCGTCAAGGTGGTCAAGACGCCCCAGATTCGCGACAATCATCCACTCGTCTTCGCGCCCGCCGCCGGCCAGGTGATCGTCGGCGGCGTCAACGGCGTGCTCTCTGCGTACACGCCCGACGGAACGCTCGTCGGCAGCACGAGCGTGCAGCCCCACATCGACCAGTGCAGCACCGGGGCGAAGGGCGCGACCGTCGTCTGCGCCGGCAAAGGCATCGTCACCGTGGTCGCCGTGGCCAAGGGTGCGCCCCCGAGGGTCGTCGCCAAGATCGATACGGGCCACACCGGCATCCACACCACCACCATCGACGAGAGCACGGGCGACGTGTGGGTAGTCTGGTCGGACGCCAAGGGCGATTGGGTCCAACGGTTGCACTATAGCGCGTGAGGCTTCTGGTCATCGAGGACGACGCACCCCTGCGAGAGCTGCTCCACCGCGGCTTGAGTGAGGACGGCCACGTCGTCGATACGCTGCCGGACGGCCGCGAAGCGTCGGAGTATCTGCGCGCCACCAGCTACGACGCCGTACTGCTCGATCTCAACCTGCCCCACGAAGACGGTTTGACGATCCTTCGCCGCGTTCGCGCCGCCGGCGACGGCACGCCGGTGCTGGTGCTGACCGCTCGCGACGCCACCGGCGACGTCGTCGCCGGCCTCGACGCCGGCGCCGACGACTATCTGCGCAAGCCCTTCGCGTTCGACGAGCTCGAAGCGCGGCTGCGCTCGCTCTCGCGCCGGCCGCCTGGATACAATGGCGACGTCTTGCGAGCCGGCAGCCTTTCGTTCGATTGCGCGACGCGGCAGGCAACGCGCGGCGGGCGCGACCTCGGGCTCACCCTCAAGGAGTCGATCTTCCTCGAGGTGCTCATGCGTAACGCCGGCCGCGTCGTCACGCGGCGAACGCTCGAGGACCGCTTGTGGGATCGCGAGAGCGATCGCGGTTCCAACGTGCTCGACGTGTACGCGCGCCGTTTGCGCAACAAGCTCGCCGTTTCCGGCGAGCGCCAGCTCTTGCAGACCGTGCGCGGCCTCGGCTTTCGGCTCGATCCCGGCGGAGGCGCGCCGTGAGCGTTCGCGCGCGCTTTGCCGCGACCGTCGCGTTGGCGATCGCCGTCACGGTGGCGCTCTTCGCGACGTTTTCGATTCTGGCCATCGACCGGGCGCTGCGCTCGGCGCTCAACGCCCGGCTGCTGACGACGGCGCAAGCGGTCGCGACGACCGTCGACTTTCATCACGGCGCACTGCACCTGGACGCCAGCGATCTCGCGGAGCTCAGCTCGCTGCACGCCGATACGCCGTTTGCCGTGTACGATGCCGGCGGAGCGCGGATCGCCGGCGACGCCCTGGGCGCGTCGCCTCAAGGCGTCCGGCTCGTCACCGTCCCGATCGTGCGGGGCGGCGCGACGGTCGGCTCGGTCGCGGTTTGGCAATCGAACCGCTGGATCGGCGATTTCGACGGCACCGCGGCCCTCGTCTCGATCGTGGTCGGCTTCGCGCTGATCGGATTGGGCATTCTCGCATCGCAAGGCGCGGCGCGCACCGTCTTACGCCCGCTGGAGCGCATCGCGTCGCTGGCCGAACGCATCGAAAGCCGCGATCTCTCGCAGCGTCTGCACGCCGACGGACGGGACGAACTCGGCCGGCTCTGCGCGTCGTTCGACCGCATGCTCGACCGTCTCGAAGAGGCCTTTACGCGCGAGCGCCGCTTCTTGGCCGATGCGTCGCACGAGTTGCGCGCGCCGCTGGCCGTGCTCGTGGCGGAATCGGATCTCGCGCTGCGGCGCGAGCGCAGCGACGGCGAGTACCGCCAGGCGCTCGGCTCGATCGCGCGCGAAGCCGCGCGCCTGGAAGAGCTGGTCGACGAGCTGCTGGCGGCGGCGCGCGCCGACGTCGAGAGCCACGACCGGCAAGTCATCGACGCCGCCGACGTCGCCAGGCGCATCGGCGACCGCGTGCGAGCCGCCGCCGAAGTGCACGGCGTCGGCGTCGAAATCGAGAGCTCCGGAGCGACGCTGGCCAGCGCAAACCTCGCGACCGTTGAGCGCGCGTTGCTAGCCGTCCTTCACAACGCGATCGCCTTCGCGCGCGGCGCCGTGCGCGTCGCCGTCTCCGGCGACGCTCGCGGCGTTCGCGTCGCGGTGGCCGACGACGGCCCGGGCTTTAGCGCAGAGGGGCTCGAGCACGCCACCGAGCGGTTTTGGCGCGGCGACTCGGCGCGTCCGCGCGGCGGCACCGGCCTCGGCTTGGCGATCGCGCGGACGATGGTCGAAGCCAACGGCGGGAGGCTTCGGCTCGCCAACGAGACGCGCGGCGGCGCGCTCGTCGAGATCCTGCTGCCTCCCGCCGCGCCCTAGCTACGTAACGCTACGCCGGGGCGGCAGGTCGGTCGCCGGCTCGGAGTAGTATCCGCCGGGCTCGATCTCGCCCGTTTCGCCGGGCACCCGCGACGGGCGGGTGAGAATTTCGCCGACTCGCTCGCGCGTTTCGTCGTGCGGACGAACGGCGATGACGATGCCGCCGCGCGTTACCTCGCGCTCGAGATCGCGCGCGCGTTCCTCGGGAATGCCGGCACCGATCAAGCCGCCGACGATGCCGCCGGCGAGTCCGCCCGCGCCCAACCCGGCTAAAATCGCGGCCAAAGGCCCGAGCACGATCGGCGCCGCAAGGCCGCCGGTGCCCGCAATGGTGACGATCGCGCCGGTCGCCGTAAACCCGGCCACGATCGCGCCGATCGCACCGCCGATGACGCCGCCGGTCGTCGCGCCTTCCGCGGCCTTGCTGCCGGTCACCTCGGCGAACTCGCGCGCTTTGGTTTGGTCGTTCATCACGACGCTGATCTCGTCGTCGCGATACCCGATATCGTGGAGCAACTTGACCGCGGCTTCCGCGTCGTGGCGATTGTAGAAGACGCCGGTCTCGAACTGATTGACGTTCGCGTTCATTCCTAACCCTCCGTTCTCTGGAGAGCTTCCCTAGGAAGCGCGATTCCTACACGGGGCGCTCGGTTAGACGCCTCCCGGAATGGGCGTGGCGCCGTGGCGTGCGTCGACGCGCGCCGCGATTGCCGGAGCGGTCAGCCCGAACTGCGCGCGCTGCTTTTCCTGCGAATCGTGGTGCACCAAAACGTTGGGGACGCCGATGCGCTCGACGCGAAGCCGCAGGCCGCGGTCGGCGACGAACTCGGCGACGGCCGAACCGAAGCCGCCGTTGAGCGCGTGCTCCTCGAGCGTGAGCAGGCGATCGTGGTCGCGTTCCAGTTCGATAAGCAGCGCCTCGTCGAGCGGCTTGGCGAAGCGAGCGTTGACGACGGTCGGAAGCGCCGCACCCGATTCGCGCAAGAGGTCGTACGCGTCGAGCGCGAGGTCGACGGTGTTGCCGTACCCGAGAATGGCCACGCCGCTTCCGCGGCGCAACACCTCGGCTTTGCCCTGGACGATCGCCGCCGGCGGCTCGTCGTGTTTGCCGCTGGTCGAGCCGCGCGGATAGCGGATCGCGGCGGGGGCGTTGAGCGAGAGCGCGTGCTGCATCATCGGCAATAGCTCGGCCTCGCTGCGCGGCGCCATCAGCGTCACGTTGGGCAGCGTGCGGAAGTACGCGATGTCGTATAGGCCCATGTGCGTCGGGCCATCGTCGCCGACGAAACCGGCCCGGTCCATGCAAAAGATGACCGGCAGGTTCTGCACGACGACGTCGTGGACGATCTGGTCGTAGGCGCGCTGGAGGAAGGTCGAGTAGATCGCGCAGACCGGGCGGAAGCCGCTGGTGGCCAAGCCCGCCGCGAAGCAGACGGCGTGCGCCTCGGCGATGCCGACGTCGAAATAGCGGTCGGGAAAGCGCTTGCCGAACTTGGAAAGGCCGGTGCCGTCGGGCATCGCGGCCGTAATGCCGACCACGCGCGGATCGCGATCCGCCAGCGCGATCATCGCGTCGCCGAAGACGTCCTGGAACTTCGGCCGCGCGCCGGCCGCGCTCTTCTTGGTGCCGTCGCTGGGCTCGAACGCGTTGGCGCCGACGCCGTGGAAGGTGCGCGAGTCGCGCTCGGCCGGTTCGTAGCCCTTGCCCTTGACCGTGCGCACGTGCACCAGCGTCGGCTTGGGAAAGTGCGTGGCGGTTTCGAGCGCGTCGACCAGCGCGTCGTAGTTATGGCCGTCGATCGGGCCGATGTACCGGAAGCCGAGCTCCTCGAAGATCACGGCCGCCTTCTCGGTCGGCGAGATGAACCGCATCGCGCCGATCTCGGCCGATTCGATCGCTTTTTTGGCCGCGCCGCCGAGCGGCACGTGGTCGAGCACGAGCTTGCCGGTGCGCCGCGCGAAGTTTGCCAGCGGCTTGGTGCGCAGCACGGAGAGATACGACGCGATCGAGCCGACGTTCGGCGCGATCGACATCTCGTTGTCGTTGAGGATCACGGTGAACTGGCTGGTCATCGCGCCGGCGTTGTTGATCGCCTCGTACGCGAGGCCGCCCGTGAGCGCGCCGTCGCCGATGACCGCAACGACGGCTTCGTCGCCGCCCGCGAGATCGCGCGCGCGCGCCATGCCCAGCGCCGCCGAAACCGACGTGCTCGCGTGACCCGCGCCGAACACGTCGTACTCGGATTCGGAACGCATCGCAAAACCGGAGAGGCCGCCGCCGCGCCGGATCGTCGAGAAACGATCGCGCCGGCCGGTGAGGATCTTGTGCACGTAGACTTGATGGCTGACGTCCCACACGAGCCGGTCGGCCGGAAGATTCAAAACGCGGTGCAGCGCCAGCGTGAGTTCGACGACGCCGAGGTTCGGCGCGAGATGCCCGCCGTTGACCGCGCAGGTGCGCACCAGCAGATCGCGGATCTCGCTGGCGGCGACGTCGATCTCCTCGCGCGTGAGGCGCTTGACGTCGGCCGGGGAATCGATGCGTTCGAGTACCATCGACAACGTATACGTTCGAGCGAGCGATTTTCCCGCACCCGTCAGAGGAACGCCCTTCCTGTTTGGGGTGCTACACGCCTCCGAAGACCATCCGGACGGTCGTCCCGCCGGCGCCCGTGTCGACCTGCACCGATCGAGCGATGGCCCGAATGATCCGCAAGCCGAAGCCGCGCTCCCCGCCCTCGCGCGGCGGCCCGAACGCGCCGCGGTCGGCAACGCACACCGAGAGCGTTCCCCCGGCCGCTGCGGCTTCCAGCTCCAGTTCGCCGACCTCGGAACCGGGATACGCGTGCTCGACGGCATTGGCCAACGCTTCGCCGACGGCGGTGACGATGTCGATCTGCGCGTCGCCGTCGATCTCGAGCGCGTTCAAGAACGCAATCAGCGCGTGCCGGATCGCCGCCGGGCTCTGGCGCAGCGCTTGGCGCCGCAACCGCAGCTCGCCGGCGTTCATCGCGGGGGCCCCTTCAAGGCGTTCAGCGCGGCGCCGCGATCGACGTAGAGCGGAAAGACTTCTTCCAACCCGGCGTAGCGGATCAGCCGGACGAACTGCGGGCTCGTAGCGACCACGGCGACCGGCACGCCCTCGCGTTCGGCATCGGTGCCGAACTTCAGCACCAGCGAGAGCGCGGTCGAGTCGGCGTACGTCACCTCCGAGAGATCGAGCAGCACGCCCCGCGCGCCGGGTGCGAGCACCAGTGCGCCGCGCAGCTCGTCCTTGCGGCCGACGTCGAGTTCGCCGCCGAATTTGATGACGTCGATCGTCGAGCGCTCGCTCACGACGCCCTCCGCCGCGACTGCGCGTCGTCGCGCACGCCGCGCTCGCGCGCGTTGAGGCGTCCGGCAAAGGCCGACGCGCCGTCCTCGCCCGAGATCGTCATGCCGCTTCCCTTCGCCATCGAAAAGCCCACCGTGAGAATCGCCACGTCGTCGCCCACGGATTTCTGGCGGAATACCGCTTCGAAGATCGACGTTGCGGGATCGGCCGAATCCGAAAGCGCCGCGATCGCGCGCATCAGCTGGCGCTCGCCTTCGATGATGTTGCGCGAGTGTTCGATGACGCCGTCGGTGTAGAGCACCAGCATCGCGCCGGGAACGCTTTGAATCGTGTGCGACGCGTAGCGCGCCTTGGGCGAAACACCGAGCGGAAGATTGCCAAACTCGAGCAGCCGGGGTGGGCGCCCGGGCTCGAGCAGCACCGGCGGCGGATGGCCGGCTACCGCAAACGTAAACTGGTAGGTGCTCGCGTCCGCGACGCCGATCACCGCCGTCACCATCGAATGCGCCGGTTCGTCGAGCACGCGGCGATTGACGCGGGTGAGGATCGAGGCCGGGTCGGGGTCGGCCAGCGCCGACGAGAGCACCTCGTTGCGTACGCGGCTCATCGCAACCGCGGCTTCGAGCCCGTGTCCCGCGATGTCGCCGATGGTAAAGAGAATGCGTTGGTCGGCGACTTCGAACGCGTCGTACCAATCGCCGCCGACCTTCGCCTCTTCGGTAGCCGGCACGTAGGTGGCGCTGAAGACCATCGATGGAATCACCGGCAGAGCGCGCTGAATGAACGCCTCTTGCAGCGTATCGGCGACCCGCTTCTCGGCCTCGTACGCCGCCTTGAGGCTGCGTTCGCGCAGGCGCCCTTCGTCGGCGCGGCGGCGCTCGCGGTCGAGCCGCGCGAGCGCGCGCATTTGCAGCACCACGAAGATCGAAGCCGCCGCGAAGAGCGCGAGCGCGGCGCCGCCGATCAGCAATCCGAGCGCGTCGGTATCGAGCGCAAAGCGCGAACGCAGCGCGTCGTTGCGTTCGGCCAGCTCGGTTTCGACCACGTCGGTGTCGGCGCGAAAGCGATCGACCAGCGTCTTCCCGGCGCGCTGCAGCTCGAGCGTGTTCGCTGCGGGATGGGCAATCAGCGGCGTCGCTACGGTTGCGACCCAGCGCGCGTTTACGGCGACGGCATCGCGCATCGCCGCGGAAGCGAGCGGCACGCCCAGCTCGCCGACCGCGCGGCTGAGGCGCTCGAAGGTCGCCGGCAGCGTCCGGCGCGCGGCGTCGTACGGTTCGAGAAAGCGCGGATCGTGCGAGCTGACGAAGCCGCGGACGCCGGTCTCTTCGTCCAACTGGCCCTTCGTTGCTTCGAAGAGCAGGGTGCGGGTCTCGCGAATGCGCTCGGCGGAAAGAAACGCACCGTCGACCGAATCGCGCACCCTCGCACCGGCAAAGACGAACGCCCCGACGATGAACGCGAGCACGATCGCCCAGCCGGCAATCGCACGGCTGCGGGAGGCGGGCCCCACCACTGCCGCTTCCATTGCGTCTCGCCTTACCGTTTCGGAGGGGCCAAATCCTCGCTCCGGCGCAGCGCGCCGGCAACGACGCGGGCGGCGAGCCGCGCGCACGCCGGGCCTTCGCGCGCGAGCCAGAACATTTCGGGCCAGTTTCGCGGGCGCAGCATCGCGCGAAACGGTTCCAGCCACTCTTCCGAAAGTTCGCGCAGCGGCGTATCGAGCACCACCCGCACCGCCGCCAGGCGCGGCGCCTCGAGCAACCCCGTTTCCATGTCGACCGCGGCGTAGCCCATCGCCGCCCAACGCTCGCGATCGGCCCCGCGAACGATATGCGGCGTCGTTACCACCGGATCGCGCAACGCGGCAATCCCGAGCTCCCTTGCCGACCGAACGAGCGCCTCGCTCAGCTCGGGATCGCACGCGCGCCGCGTTCCGTCGGGTAAACCGATCTCGTCGGGAACGATCACCGCGCCGGTGGGCAGCGCCGAGCGCAACCCGCCGGCCAGCCCGCAGCTCACGACGCACTCGCCCAACGATTCGCGCAGCGACCGTAACGCAATCCCCGTTTCGATCACCCGCGCTGCGCGGATCTCGCGAGCGGCGGCGCGCGCTTCCACCCGCGTGGCGCAGGCGACGACGACGCGTGCCGGATCGATCACGCCGCGGAGCGGTCGCGGTACCAGGCGACGGCGCGCTCGAGCGCGGCGCGCACCGGCGACGCGACGAAGCCAAGCTCGCGCGCGGCCTTGGAGGCGTCGGCGTACATGCGCTCGCGCGCCATGCGGACGCCTTCGAGCGGCGCGAGCGGCGTCGCGCGCGGATCGATGCGGCAGCGCGCCTCGTCGACGTACGCCGCCGCCAGGGCCAACGCGTACGGCGCGCGCCAGCGCGGCGCGGGGCGCCCGGAGATCTCCGCCAGCAACTCCCAAATCCGGTCCATCGAGAGATTCTCGCCGCCGATCAAGTACCGCTCGCCGGTGCGCCCGCGTTCCAGCGCGGCGACGTGCGCGCGCGCCACGTCCTCGACCGCGACCAAGTTCAATCCGCCGTGGCCGGGCGCTTTGGCCGCGATGCGGCCGCACGTAAAATCGAGGATCATCTTGCCGGTCGGCGTCGGCTTCCAGTCGCCCGGCCCCACCGGCGCCGTCGGCAGCACGGCGACCACCGGAACCCGGCCCGCGAACGCGGCTCGTTCTTGCGCGAGCTTCGAGGCGTGATAGTCGCCGCCCGAGGCGTGCGACGCGGGCGGGTAACACGTTTCGTCGGCCGGCCGCCCGTCGCGCTCGTGGCCGACGGCCGCCGAGCTCGACGTCAGCACGACGCGCTCCACGCCGGCAAGTTCCGCGGCGAGCATCAGCCCTTGCGTCCCGACGACGTTCACTGCGTGAATCTGGCTGCGGTCGCGTGGAGAGAACGAGTAGAGCGCCGCCGCATGCACGGCGTACCGGCACCCCTCGATCGCCCGAACCAGCCGCCCCGCCTCGCGCAGATCGCCCGTTACCGTCTCGATGCCGGCGGGAACGTGCTCGGGCGAGCGCACGAGCGCGCGCACCGCGTATCCGGCGCCGAGCAGCGCCGCGGCGACGTGCGCCCCGACGAAGCCCGACGCCCCGGTGAGAAAGACGCGATCGCTCAGCGCGCTAGGCCCTCAGCTGCCGACGGCGGCGCGCAGCGATTCGTAGATCGAGCCGGTCGTTTTGAGCACGGCCGTCGGCTCGTAGCCGCAATGAGCCATGCAGTTGGTGCACGCTTCGTGCTTGCCGCGTCCGTACTTCGACCAGTCGGTATCCTCGATCAGCTCTTTATAGGTCTTGGCGTAGCCCTCTTTGCTCATCAGGTAGCAGGGGCGCTGCCATCCGAAGACCGTGTAGCACGGAATGCCCCACGGCGTGCACTCGAAATCCGTTTTGCCTTCGAGGAAATCGAGATAGAGCGGGCTGTGGTTCAAGCGCCACTTCTCGCGCTTGCCGTCGGCGAAGGCCGCGCGGAAGATCTCGCGCGTCCGCGAGACGCCGAGGAAGTGTTCTTGATCCGGCGCCTTCTCGTAGGCGTAGGCCGGCGAGATCTGCATCATGTCGACCTCGAGCTCGTCGTTGAGATAATCGAGCACCTCGCGGATCGACTCCGGGCCGTCCTGATCGAAGAACGTCGTATTGGTAAAGACGCGGAAGCCGCGCTCCTTGGCGTCCTTGATCGCCTCGACGGCCTTCTCGAAGACGCCGTCGCGGCAGACCGACTCGTCGTGCCGGTCCTTCATCCCGTCGAGGTGGATCATCCACGCGAAGTAGATCGACGGCTTGAAGAGATGGATCTTCTTCTTGAGCAGCAGCGCGTTGGTGCAGAGAAAGACGAACTTCTTGCGCTTGACGAGCTCCTCGACGATCTGCGGCATCTGCTCGTGCACGAGCGGCTCGCCGCCCGCGATCGAGACCATCGGAGCGCCGCACTCTTCGACGGCGGCGATGCACTCTTCGACGCTCAACCGGCGCCGCAGGATCTCGTCGGGGTGCTGGATCTTCCCGCATCCCGCGCACGCCAAATTGCACTGAAGCAGCGGCTCGAGCTCGAGCACGATCGGATACTTCTTCTCGCCTCGGAGTTTTCTGCCGGCAATGTACTTGGCGACGGCGATCTTCTGTTGCAGGGGCATCGTCATGCAATCGTTACCTTTTCTGAATCGAGTTCTCTATCGAGTGCTCTCGCGAGGTCCGGTGCCCCGCCGGCGCGCGAGCGCGCCTGCGTGGCCAGCGCCATCATTGGAAAGAGATGGCGGTAGAGGTGGTAGTTGATGTAGAAATCGCGGGGAAACCCCGTGCCCGTGCACTCGGGTTCGTCCCACGTCCCGTCGGGCAACTGGCGTTCGCACAGGAACGTGAGACCCCGTTCGACGGCCGGGTGTTGCGCCAATCCGGCAATTTGCAGCGCGTTGACGGCCCAGGCCGTCTGCGAGGCCGTGCTCCGACCGACGCCCGCGAACGTCTCGTCGACGTAGGAGTGGCAGCTCTCCCCCCAGCCGCCGTCGGGATTCTGCACCGAGATCAGCCATGCGGCGGCGCGCTCGATCTCTTCGGCGCCGGTGCGCAGCGCTCCCAGGGCCGAGACGACGCACCAGGTGCCGTAGACGTGATTGACGCCCCAGCGGCCGAACCACGAGCCCGACGGCTTCTGGGTCTCGCGCAGGTACTCCAGACCGCGCGCCACGTACGGATCGGCCGTGCCTGCGCCGAGCGCCGCGAGCATCTCGAGCACGTGAGCGGTCACGTCTTCGGTCGGCGGATCGATCATCGCGCCGAAATCCGAGAAGGGCATGCGGTAGAGCAGCTCCCGCGTGTTGTCGCGATCGAACGCGGCCCAGGCGCCGTTGCGCGAGCGCATCGCCAGCGTCCAGCGGCGCGCGCGCTCGACCGCATCGGCGACGCGCGAGCGCTCGCCGCCTTCCAGCAGCGCGAGCACGACGACGGTCGTATCGTCGATATCGGGATAGGCGTCGTTATCGAACTCGAAGGCCCAGCCGTTGCCGCGCTTCTCGGCGCACTTGACCCGCCAATCGCCGGGCGCGTCGTCGGGAATCTGCTCGTCGAGCAGCCACCCCACCGCGCGGCGCATCTCGTCGCGCTCCGGGGTGAACCCGGCCAGCGCGAGGGCGCGCACGGCCCACGCCGTATCCCACACCGGCGACATGCAGGCTTGAAACCGCCAGCCCCGCTCGTCGTCGATGGTGAACCGGTCGAAGCCGGCGATGCCTTTGCGCATCACCGGATGGTCGAGCGAATGGCCCATCAGATCGAGCGCGATCAGCGAATAGACCCACGGCGGCTGGATGCCTCCCCAGCTTCCGTCGGCTTCTTGGCGTTCGATCACCCAGC